>NZ_JBSFKI010000002.1:0-1457 GCF_053598475.1 Kitasatospora sp. NPDC001119 | reverse complement strand
GTGACGACCGCGGCGGCCGTTCGGGTGGCTTCGGCGGCGGCGACCGTCCGGCCCGCTCCTTCGGCGACCGTCCGTCCTTCGGCCGGGACCGTGACGAGCGCGGCGGCAGCAGCCGTCCGTTCTCGCGCCGCGACGACCACCGCTCCGGTGGCCGTCCGCAGTCCGACCGCGGTGGCTTCAACCGTGACCGTGGCGGCTTCGGCGGTGGCCGTGACCGTGACGACCGCGGCGGCCGTTCGGGTGGCTTCGGTGGCGGCGACGACCGCAAGCCGCGCTGGAAGAACTGACGCCGCACCGGCGGTGACCGACCGCCGGCCGGGCTGAACGTGCGGCCGGGCCGACCACATGGCCGGGCCGACCGCGTGAAACGCACGAAGGGCCCGCTCCTCCCCGGAGCGGGCCCTTCGCGTTTCCCCCCACGCGGACACCCCGCCATCCCCCCGGGGTGTTGTTCTGGAAGTGAGAATAACCTGTGGCGCACGGGCGCGGTAGTCCCGTAGCGTCGCGGCCATGAGCAGCAGACTGCACGACGTGGCACGGGTGAACGAGGAGATCGCCGAGCGCGGGAGCTACCGGACGGCCGGGGGCGAACTCGTGCGGGTGGGGGAGGAGTTGGCGGCGGCGAAGGCTGGCACGGTGTCGTACGCGCCGGAGCGGCTGGACGCGCTGCTGGCGGAGGGCGGCCGCGGGCCGGGGCCGGCGGCCGGGCGGATCGAGGTCACGGCCGAGGGGAGCGTCCAGGCCGCCCGCCGGCTGGTCGACGCCGGGGCGGGGCCGGTCGGGGTGCTGAACTTCGCCTCCGCGCGCAACCCCGGCGGCGGCTACCTGCGCGGCGCCCGCGCCCAGGAGGAGGACCTGTGCCGCAGCGCGCTGCTGTACAGCTGCCTGCTGGAGGCGCCGGACTACTACGAGGCGCACCGGGCCTCCACCGACCTCCGGTACAGCCACCGGGTGATCGTCTCGCCGGCGGTGCCGGTGATCCGGGACGGGCGCGGCGAGCTGCTGGCGCGGCCGTACCCGGTCTCCTTCCTGACCTCGCCCGCGCCCAACGCCGGTCAGCTGGAACGGCGTTCACCCGGTACGGACGTCCGCGGCGTGCTCGCCGAGCGGGCCGTGCGGGTGCTCGCCGCGGCCGCCCGGCACGAGCTGCGCACGCTGGTGCTCGGCGCCTGGGGCTGCGGGGTGTTCGGCAACGACCCGGCGCAGGTCGCCGAGGCCTTCGAGGGGGCGCTGGCCCGGTACGGGGCGGCCTTCGACCGGGTGGTGTTCGCGGTCTGGGACCGCGCGCCGGTCTCGGCGAACCGGGCCGCCTTCGAGGCCCGGTTCGGTGCGGAGCGCGCGGTCCGGTGAGGGCCGGCTAGCTGTTCTGACCCGTGAGGTTGGGGACGCGGCTGGCGGGTGGTTTGCCTGCGAGTGCGGTGTGTCCGCGGTGGTGATTGTAGGTGTGGAGCCAGTCG